>NZ_CP027847.1 GCF_003019255.1 Staphylococcus kloosii | reverse complement strand
TTTTATTACTATAACACTAATTTGATTAACAATAAACATTAAAAGGGACTTTTATAAAAAAAGTCCCTTTTAATGTGGCAAAAAGTCCCTTTTAATGTGGCAAAAAGTCCCTTTTAATGTGGCAAAAAGTCCCTTTTAATGTGGCAAAAAGTCCCTTTTAATGTGGCAAAAAGTCCCTTTTAATGTGGCAAAAAGTCCCTTTTAATGTGGCAAAACCCTTGTCTCTCTAAGGTTAGACATCAATCTAAAAAGGTTTTAAAAATATTTTAAAAAGTTATTATAAATGTCATTAAATTTTCTCGGCATAAATGCGTGTTCTACTTTTGTGAAGATTTCTTAAAAATACCAATAAACCAAATAATTAAAAGACACACTAACACACCAAAAAGAAGTCCATCTAAAAGTTTAAAAGATAATTTTTCAGGTGTTGGAAGTAAATAATTCATTGTACAACGAAGCATAATTGCTAATACTAATGCTTTTAAAAAGTAATTAATCTTACCCACCTATTCCACTCCTTTTTAAGCAAACTTCATCACATTACTTTTTAATCATGGAACTTTGCTCTAATCCATTCATACAAGCCAATAAACAGACCTATAGCGAGTATATAAGGTAAACCATAAGCAATATACCAAACAAATGTCATAAAGCCCTCAGACGCTCTTATTTTGCTCGCTATGGCTTTCTGTAATATATCTACATGTAAGAACCTCATAAAGTCACTACCAATCGTCATAATCAAAGCAAATAACATAAAAACTAACAACATAGCCCCAATACCTGTAAATAATTGTTTTTGCCTTTTCTGATAATGTTCATATGACGTTCTCACTTTACGTAACATTTCTTCGTTTTCGTCTTGAACTTTACGTATATCTTTTCTTATTTCTGCTTGTATATCTTCAGTATTCACTTTACCTAACTTTTCTGTTGCTATATCAACAAAATCATTATGTGCTTGAATACCACTAGAGCGAAAGACCTCCGCCATCTCTTTCAATTTCGATGTTATTACTTCTTGTTCTTTCTCTCTCGTTTTCTGATTCTCCTGCATTTCTGCCAGATAATTTACGATGAGCTTGTTTTGTCTCTTGAGCTCGTTCAACTCTTCGCTGCTTAAGTTGTTTTGTGTGTTGTTCGAGTACATCCCAATTGACTTTGATTCCGTCTGCGTATTCGGGTTCTCTTTGTTGTTCTTGATGTCTTTCATGCTCATAGTCAATCGCCCCTTTTTCATAATCTGAACCTAGCGTTCTTCCACGTACCCATTTATTTGCATTTTCAGGCTTATATGAGATTGTTTCGCCACGAAGTTTAACTTCTATGCCTTTTTCTTTTAAATGCTCTGAAAACGTCTCTAAATTGCTTGTATGAGCTTTTGCATTTTCAATGTGATCACGCAATTCATCTTTCCAAGAATATTCATCTCTATCAAACACAATGCCTTTTTCTGCTTGTGTGTATCTCATTTTGGCAGTGCCACGCTCTGTCACACTCAAACCATGTTCACGACAGACATTATCATTCTCTTGTTTAACTAATTCACGTTGTTTTTTATTACTTTGATATTTCTTACCAGTTTCTAAATCAACTGAATTAATCACAATATGATTGTGATAATGGTCTTTATCTGTATGCGTATAAACTGCTACTTGATGATTCGGTGCTATCTTCTCGGCTAATTCTAAACCTAGTTGATTACATTGTTCTGGTGTGACTTCGTTAGGTTTAAAAGATTGAATCACTGTATGTGCTTGAATCCCATTTTCTTTGCCATACAAAGCTCTTGTTTGTTTGAAAGCCGATTTTGCATAATCTACATCGCAATTCAAACCACTTTTTTCTTCTGCACGTTTTTCTGCGTAATTGATTGCCCGACTTGCCGATTTGGTATTACCTAATTTAGTAGTTGCGATATTCATCACTTCGATTCTTTTTAGGTGCAAAAATTGCTTTTAAAATATGCAAAATCATAATAATAAATAAAAAAACAATAAACCAAATATTATTAGTGAAACCTGAAAATATAACTAAACCAATATAAATAATTGCCAATATACCAATAATAATATTAAAAATTAATCTCAATTTAGACTTTGCCATATCTCATCCAACCTCTCACGAACAGCATTAATATTATGTTCTAAGCCCTCATAATTTGGTGCATCATGTTGATGTTGATTGCAATATTTAGCAATCTGATTCACATTCGCCCCTAACTTACTTAAATCTTTGGCCATCGATTGTCGCGTCTCTTTATCCAATTTGGGCGCTACCAATCGACTCCCATGTGCCTTTTTCTTAACAAAATTCGGCACACTCATATTCAAAGTTTCGGCCGATGACCTTAACTTTTCATATTCGGATTCGCTCACTCTGAAACTAATTTGTTTTGGCTCTTTGCGGTTGGGTTTTTGGTTTTCCCCAACAGACAAATCGCTAGCCAAATTATTATCATGTTCACTCATTCAATCCCACCACGTTTCTTCGAAATATATGACTTTCTATATTTGCAGATTATAGGATAATCAACAAAATTTCAAGTAATAATGTGGTTTGGCAAGCGTCGTATATTCTAGCCACTTCGTTCTGAATATACCGGCTTGATGGGGATATCCCCATTCCCCTTATGTATTTTTGTTAGCACAAAAATAGTGGCTAATTGCTAGCCACTCATAGTTCTAAAATAAATTATTCCCATTATTGTAATGTAATACTTTTGTATGCTATAATCCTCAGAATAAAAGACTACAAATGTATTCTTTATTTAAACTTGATTTGAGGTGTTAAAGTGTCTAGAAAAGATAATCAAAAAGAGAAAGTATTAACTTTACGTGTCAGTTATAATCAATATGAAAAGATTCAGCAATTAGCACAAATAAGAGAAATGAATATTACAGAATATATTCGTAATTCAGCAGTAGGGAATCGTATTAAGCCTACAGTGATTGAAACTGATAATCTAGATAAAGAACAGCGAATACAACAGTTGAAAAAAGAACTAAATAAAGCTAAAGAGCATGAAGAAACTTTACGTCACTTTTTAAAGTGTGTACAAAACAATGGAGAATATATTAATATTTCAAAATATGAAAATGATGAAATGTTAAAAAATAGAATTAGAGAAGCGATGGAAATACTTATAAAATAATAATGAGTAATAGGAAGTGACAAAATGAATATAGTATCTTTGTTTTCTGGTATAGGAGGATTTGAAGCTGGTATTCAAAATTCTAACTTAAAAAGTAAATTTATTTTTTCTTCTGAAATAGATAAATTTGCTCAAACATCATATGAAATAAATTTTAACGTAAAGCCTCAAGGAGATATCACTAAAATTCATGAATTTCTTATTCCAGATCACGATATTTTAACGGCCGGATTTCCATGTCAGTCTTTTAGTATTGCAGGGAAAAGAAGAGGATTTGAAGATACAAGAGGTACTTTGTTTTTTGATATAGCTAGGATAATTAATTGGAAGAAACCTCAATATATAATTTTAGAAAACGTTAAAAATTTAATTTCACATGACAACGGACAAACAGTATTAAAAATATTAAGAGTATTATCTGATATGAATTATACGATAGATATAAAAATATTGAATTCGAAAGATTTTGGTACTGCACAAAATAGAGAAAGAACTTATATTATTGGGGTTTTAGATTATCCTGAAGAAGATTATGATTTAAGATATATTACTGCCCCTAATCAAAGAAAATTAAAAGTTTTTTTGAATGAAAATGAATTCAAAACTTTTAACTTTAATTTAGATAACAAGAATTTTAAAAATGTTGTATTAGAAGACATTTTAGAAGATGATAAAAAAGTAGATGATAAATACTTTTTCAATAAAATAACTACTGAACATATTAATACATTTGAAAGCAACAAAGATATTACAAATAAGGATGGTATTATTAAACTTTTTGATATACCAAAAGTATTGCATAATGATAATGAAAGACAGAGAAGAGTGTATTCTTCAAAAGGTTTAGCTCCAACTGTTTTGGCACGAACAGATTCTGCAAAAGTATTGGTAGAAAATGGTAGAGATAAACGAATTAGAAAATTAACCCCGTTGGAGTGCTTTAGATTACAAGGATTCACAGATGAATTTTATTTTAATTTGAAAAATAATGGTTTGAGCGATAACCAATTATATAAGCAGGCGGGGAATGCAGTTACTACAACAGTGATAACCGCAATAGCAGATAAGCTGAAAGAGATTGCAGAGGTGAAAAAATGAACTTTATTGACTTATTTTCTGGTATAGGAGGATTTCGAATAGCTTTAGAGGATGCTGGTGGTAAATGTGTTTTTTCAAGTGAAATTGACAAATATGCACGTGAAACGTATAGGATGAATTTTAATGAAATTCCACATGGTGATATTACTGAAATAGTATCAAAAGATATACCTGATCATAATGTTTTAGCTGCTGGATTTCCCTGTCAGCCATTTAGCTTAGCCGGTAAAAGGCTAGGGTTTGAAGATGCAAGAGGTACCTTGTTTTTTGAAATATTAAAGATTTTGAAGTCTAAGAGACCAGAAAGTTTTATATTAGAAAATGTAGCTGGAATTGTTAACCATGATTCAGGTAAGACTATAAAAGTTATAGAAGACTCTTTAAAAAATATAAATTATAGGTTTGAGTGGAAGCTACTAAATGCTAAAGACTATGGAGTACCACAAAATAGAAATAGATGGTATTGTATAGGCGTTGATAATGAAAAAAAATATTTAAAAAATTTGAATATCGAAAAGATATTTCCGAAGCCGAAAGATTTAAAATATACTATCGATGATATTATAAAATATAATGATGATGAAGCTTATCAAATTAGCGAAATAGCTAAAAGAAATATTAAAAAATTTAAAAATTTATATTTGGAAAAGAACTCGATGATAAGTAATTCGTTAATAGCTAATAATATAAGGCCTTCAAAAGTAAGTTTTAGTTCAAAGGGTATAAGTCCTTGTTTAACGGCAAAAATGGGTACTGGAGGGAATAATGTACCAGTAATTGAAAAATGGAATAGAAAATTGACTGAAAAAGAATGTTTGATGCTTATGGGATTCCCTAAAGAATTTAAAATTAAAGAAAATTATAGCCAATCTTACAAGCAAATTGGCAATAGTGTAGTTGTACCAATAATAAAAGATATTTCAAAGAATTTAATTAATTCTTTGAAATAAATATTGTATACCGCTCTCTTATGCTATCTTAAATAAGAGGGTTTTTTTATGGAAGAAAGAATAAAAGGATCAAATTTACATGGCAATAAAAATGAAGAGTTATTAGTCAAGTATTTAGATGGAAAAAAACTGAGTGATTTAAATACTAATATGAAAAATTTCATTAACTTTATTATTCAAGATAAGGAAATAAGTTTTTCTAAGGAAGATATTATTAAATCTTATTTAGTTACTAATAACAAATTTAAGCAAGATATTATTATTGTTTTACAAGGTGAAGAATATAACGTAAGTGTGAAAATGGGAACAGGTAACAGTGTTCACCAGGAAAAAATAGAGGATTTTATTAATTATTTGAAAAATGCTTATAATATATCAGAAACCTTAGCAAACGATTTTAGATTAAGTATATGGGTGGATGGAACTTTAGATGGAAAAGGTGATGTTAATAATAGATTTAAAATTTCTAAATTAAAAGAATTATATCCTGAAAGTAAGGAAAGAATCCAAAAATTTTTAAATGAGAATAGAAAAGAATTAATAACACATTTTATAAAAGTAGGAAGACATAACAGCCACGTAGACTATATATACCACGGATCAATCAATAATGGTTCTTGGATATCGATTGATCAATTAATTAATTATAATTTAGATTATGCGACTGATTTAAATAAAGCAAGAGCAGCTTTACCAATAGGAAGAATGAGTATTCAACCATGGAATCCTGTTTTGAATGGGAATCCTAAAACAGAACATAAACGTGGGCAAATTCAAGTTAAATATACTAGTATGGAAAATGATTTTACTTATTTAATTGAGAGAAATAGTGAAAACAAAGGAACATACTTAGGAGATAAAGAAGAATTTTCTATTTCGCAAGTTTTAAATAAGAATAAGAAGCATAAGTTTTGGAAGGCAATGAACTTACACAATAAAAATTCAAATTTATATGCTATAAAAGTTTCTAGTAAAGTAGTATCATGTTTAAGTGAAAAAAAAGTATTACCGAAAGCAGATGTATATATAGTTGAAGCAGAAATAAGTAGAAATTATCTTTTATCTAAAGAGTATCATTTAGATGAAGATGATCTAAATGATTTTAAATATAAGATTATTAAAGAAAGTGGTATTTCTGTGAAAAGAAAAGATTCTAAAAGCTATACTTTCGCAAAATTCACACCTAATACGTTCAAAAAATTATTTGAAGAACGAGAAGATAGTCTTATTTTATCTCTATCAGTATTTTTATATATAAAAGAAGCAAAAGATAATATAAAAATACTTCAAGGGTTAGGTTTAACTGAAGAAAATTTATGGGATTATCTTATAGCCGAAGGTTTTGCTAAAACTAAAGGTGATATCACTGATGAAGATGAAGTGAAGTATATCAAAAAGTTTTTGAATAATAAGATGAGAAAAGTCATTGAAAACAATCCATCTATTAAAGCTGCTATATTTGCTGGAAAGGGTTTATATGAAGAACCTTATCCAGCAAGTTTCATAGTGAAACATGGTGAACTAACTAATGAAATTGTAACAGAATACAGTATTACTAGAGGATCTGGGTTAAGTAAAGGAAATTATACTATAATATTTAAACCTTAAAAAACCCGTCTTTATGTTTAAGTATACTATATACATTTTAGCTACCTATAATATGTAATTATGTCAACCAATCGAAAAGCCTCAAATACTGATAAATCAGTATTTGAGGCTTTTTATGTTCGGCGCCGTTTATTCATATTTTATACATCTTTGTTATCACACGTTTTCATATTCTTTCATTTGCTGTTCGTGTGTATATTTATGTATGAATGATATAAGTGTTAATGTCACTTGTATCATTCATACATATGTTAATCATACATCCATACACTACATTTATGATTGAATTTTAGGGCATGGATGAGATTTTGTTATAATAGAAAAGCACTTCCTGTGCAGAAAGGAGGTGCGATGTACAAATGAATATTGCACTTTTTGTTCTTACGATAGTCATTTGTCCTATTATTACAGGGATAATCTCAAATTATCTCTATGATAAATTCAAATGATAAAAGAAAACCCCCACAAAGCTTTGGACGGCTGTGGGGGTTTTTTGATGTACAAAGAACATCACACTTTTTGTTAAGTTCAGTATATCGTGTATGTTCTCCTTTGTAAAATGTTCTCGTTGTCTATCGTTTATTTACGAGAAGTTATTTTTTCTTAAATAGTTTTGAGAATAAAGATTGCTTTTGTTCATTTTGAGTGGTTTTATTCGGCATAACAATATCTTCTTTTTCTTCTGTAATCTCTGTTTCTATTTTTTCATTATTACTTAAGATATTTTGGCTATTTAAGTTTAATGATTGTTCTTGTTTTAATGCGATCGTCAAATCATCTATTTGACGATTCTTTTGACGAATTTCTGACTCTAAATGAGCTATATAATTATCTATATAGTCTTCTGTTGCAGTTGTTTTAGATGTTTTTTTATTTGACGTTTTTTTGTCGAATTTTGCCGATTTGTTTGACGATTCTTTTGACGTTTTTTTAATTGGCAATGATTCTAAATAAGCTATTATTTCATCATCAATTAATGTCTTATTACCTACTTTTTTCACTTTAAAATTTGAAGGTAGATTTTTCAAATGGTAATGAATCGTCTGTTTAGATACGTCTAAAACTTCAGAAACTTCTTTGACCGTTTTCATTCAATAACACGTCCTATTTTTTACCTTTAGTTAATTCTCTTCCTTTTTCATTTTCTCTAAAAAGGCTTGACGTTCTTCTGCTGTGAACTGTCTTTTTTGATTTCTATATTGATCTTCTGGTCTATTTTCTAACCATTTTGGTGTTAATTCACGATTTCTGTATTTAAAGGAGTTATCTTTATTATGCCCCTGAGCTTGTCGTTTTGAATGGATTCTTTTTTCAGGTGTGAAAGTAAATTCTAGCCATTCGATTTTACGTCCTTTTTTGGCTTTAATTTTATTAATTCTTAAGTTTGAAAAAATGAAACTCAATTCTTGTATAATAGGTTTTAAAACGCGTTTTGTAATATCATTCATTTGATATGATGTAGGAATATCTAGTCTTTTTTTAAAATCTTCCATCTTTAACTTCATGTAACCGGTATGTTTGTATTGCTTTAGTAATCTAAACATATTTTTGGAATAAGTAGATTTTAACTGTGTCATTTCTCTTAGTTCAAATTTAGTGAAATTGTTCGTTATAGAATTAAGTATGTGCTTTAAATTAGGTGAAGTAGATATTTCTAAATATTGATCTTTTTTATGTATTTTATAGTGATTAAATAATACAAATCTTTCTATAACTTCATCATCCTCATAAGATATAGTTAATTGCAGCATTTTTTGATATACATCATCTAAATCACTAATAAATCTATTAATATTTCTAGTGTTTTCACTATAGTTACTCAATTTTTTTAAATCAGTAAAAGATAGATGTAATGTATTGGTATCTTGTTCTTTAAGTTTATTACACATTGCAAAAAAAAGATTAATCTCAGTACTTGTAAAACGACGCAACGGAACTAAATTCATATCATTTTTATATACAACTGTTTCTTCATACATATAATATCAAACTCCCTAAAGGGACTTATTATTATTATGACCCCTTTATAAAATTATT